>JACRDF010000049.1 GCA_016212925.1 Desulfomonile tiedjei | reverse complement strand
CGGTAACCATTCAGTCTTGCGGGGGGAAACAACTCGCGCGAAACATGTCATTGCGAGCGTAGCGAAGCAATCTCAGCGCTAAAAGGCAGAGATTGCTTCGTCGCTTCACTCCTCGCAATGACACAGAACGGCAAACCGCCCAGCGTAACTGAATGGTTACGCCAGTCGGGGAGTATCGCTTGATTTTACAGCTGCTTGGGGTTAGTATTACTGGTTTGGCGAAGAGACCAAGGTGAAGGATTGCTTGATGATAAGGCTTGTAAGAGGATTCCATGACATTCTGCCCGACGAGGCCGCGAAGTGGGCCTTTGTCACTGGAACGGCAAGAGCGGTTCTGCAAAGGTTCGGCTTCAGGGAGATCATCACCCCGATCATGGAACGCACTGAACTGTTTGAACGCGGGATAGGGCAAGTCACCGACATCGTCGAGAAAGAGATGTATACCTTCGAGGACCGTGGAGGAGAATCCTTGAGCCTGCGCCCTGAGGCCACGGCAGGAATCCTGCGCGCGGTGGCGGAGCATTCGCTTCTTCATCGTGATTCGTTGTTGAAATTATTTACCGTGGGTCCTATGTTCCGTCGAGAAAGGCCGTCCAAAGGGAGGTTCCGACAGTTTTTTCAGATCAACGCGGAGGTCCTGGGAGACGATTCGCCCTATACCGATGCGGAAACCATTGCGGCCGCGTTTATGATTATGGAGAACATAGGGGCTTCCGGGTTGATGATTGAGGTCAATTCCGTCGGATGCTCGAATTGTCGCGCAGCGTACAAAGAGGCGCTTCGGGATTACCTGAAGGACTATTTGGACGAGCTTTGTCCGGACTGCCAACGCAGATACGAGTTGAATCCACTGAGGATCCTTGATTGCAAGGTTGAGAGATGTGCGCAGATAGCGAAAGACGCGCCGTTGATCACCGACAGTCTCGACCAACCCTGTAGAGAGCATTTCCAGGAAGTTCAGGCCGCATTGCAAAAGCTGGGGGTTCCTTATCGCCCGGAGCCTCGTATGGTGCGCGGGTTAGACTACTATACACGCACCGCGTTCGAGGTGGTTCACGAGGAACTTGGCAGATCCAAAGCGGTCGGTGGTGGCGGCAGGTATGACAACCTCCTGAAAGAATTGGGAGGACCCGATGCCTCGGGCATAGGATTCGCCATCGGCCTGGAGCGAATATCCATGGGAATTCCGGACGATGACGGGCGGTTCGCTCAACCGGTTGACTACTACGTTGCGACCCTCGGTGAGGAAGCGCGTCAGGTCGGTCTGAGCATCGTTCACCAATTGCGTCAGGCCGGTTTTTCAGCGGAAATCCGCTATTCAAAGATGAGTTTGAAGGCTCAGATGAAGCTTGCCGATAAACTGGCCGCCAAGAAGGTGGTCATGATCGGAGAGGACGAACTCAAGCGGCAACAAGCTACAGTGAGGGACATGGCAACTAAAGAACAGATCAGCGTGCCGTTGGGTGGAATTGCAGCAAACGTTCCCCAGGATACCAAACCCATCTGAAATCACGATGGGAGAGGCTTGGAAGCCATCGGCGTTAAAATAAGCTGTTGTCCCGGAGGGACATCCCGATAGTAGCCCGGCGATTTATCGCCGGGAATGAGCGGCCAAGAAAACCTTCTGCTTTCCCGAGGGCCGCCCGGAGGATTGATCCTCCGGGCGGCCCTCGGGAAAGCAGAACTGAACTATTGCTCATCGGTCCCCCGGCAATGAATTGCCGGGTTACTATCATTGAGCCCCTCTGGGGCTCACAAATTCGGAGAGACATGTTACCTTAGCGCCTGTGAACCAATATGAATTGCAGTGCAAATGGAGGAGAACTGATTTGAAACCGGACCCGCTGGATGGATGGGAAAGGACCCATCTTTCGACCGAAATAGCCGAAAAGGACCTGGACAGCCAAGTCATCGTAATGGGATGGGTACTGAGACGCCGAGACCACGGGGGCGTGATCTTTGTGGATCTGAGGGACCGCAAGGGCCTGGTCCAGCTGGTGTTCAACCCGGAATACTCGGCCGAAACCCACATCAAGGCGCACGCATTGAGACCTGAATGGGTCCTGGCGGCAAAAGGCATTGTAAAACCTCGGCCGGATGACTCCATCAATCCGGATCTGGCCACGGGAACCATAGAAGTCTTTGTGGACGATCTGAAGATCCTCAACCGTTCGGAATCGCCTCCGTTCCCTTTGGATGAGGAGATCCCTCCCACCGATGCCATCCGGTATCGCTACCGCTATCTGGATCTGAGGCGCGCGGTCGGAGCGAGGCCCAACTTGCTGATGAGGCATCGTTTCATGGCCACCATCCGAGAGTTCCTCAACAAAGAAGATTTCACGGACATTGAGACCCCGTTTCTTACAGTGAGCACTCCCGAAGGGGCAAGGGACTATCTTGTCCCCAGCAGGACCGCTCCGGGGAATTTCTACGCGCTCCCGCAATCGCCTCAGATTTTCAAGCAGCTTCTGATGGTGGCCGGCTTCGAGCGCTATTATCAGATCGTCCGATGCTTTCGTGACGAGGACCTGCGCGCGGATCGTCAGCCCGAGTTCACACAATTGGACCTTGAGACCTCCTTCATTGAAGAAGATCGCCTGTTCGATATCATGGAAAGACTGATGGAACGCGTCTTCAAGGAGCTGCTCGGACTGCATCTCACCATTCCTTTCCCCTTGTTGACTTATCAGGATGCTGTCGGGAGATACGGCCTGGATAAGCCTGATATTCGGTTCAGGATGGAACTTGTCGAGGTCGGTGACGTTCTCCGTGAGACGCAGTTTGGTGTTTTTCGCGACGCGCTGGAGAACGGCGGGATAGTCAAGGCATTAAAGGTCCGGAATGGGGAGAGGCTTTCCAGAAAAGATCTGGACGAACTGAGAGACTTTGCCGCGATATATGGCGGCAAGGGCGTGGCTTACACCCGCATCAAAGATGGAGGAGACTGGCAGTCCCCCATAGCAAAGTTCCTCTCCGTGGAGGAACGTATTGGCATAAACGACAAAATGGAAGCCCAGACCGGTGACGTGATCCTATTTGGTGCGGACTCTGCGAGGATAGTCAACGATGTCCTGGGGAACTTGAGAAACAGCCTGGCCGGCAAGTTGGGCGAGATCCCTCATGACAAATTCGATTTTGTCTGGATTACGGATTTCCCCATGTTCGAGTATGATGATGAGGAGAAGCGATATCAGGCGATGCACCACCCCTTTACATCTCCCAGGGAAGAGGACCTCGATCTGCTTGAAAAAGATCCGGCATCGGTTCGGGCCCGAGCCTATGATCTGGTCCTCAATGGGTCGGAAATCGGTGGTGGGAGCATGAGAATCTACAGGAGCGATATTCAGCAGAGGGTTTTCTCGGCTCTCGGGATTAACCCGGAGCAGGCCCAAGAAAAGTTTGGATTTCTCCTCGAAGGGCTCCAGTATGGCGCGCCGCCCCACGGTGGAATCGCTTTGGGGCTAGACCGCATCCTTACTATTATGACCGGTTCGGAGTCGATACGTGACGTAATTGCCTTCCCCAAGACGCAGAAGGGGACCTGCCTCATGACCGGCGCGCCCGCTCCGGTGAGCCAGGGACAACTCAAGGAATTGGGACTCAAAGTAGTCCAGAAGAAGTAAACAACAAGGAGACCATGCATGGCCAGTTGGGACCCGAAGAAGGGCGTGCTCTATCACGAATTCAACAAATTCAATAAGGAGCGATCCCTCCGTGAGGTAGACCAGCCCAATCTTCTCAGGAACATCTTTCCTTATACGGAAGTGCCCAAAGTTGATTTTGACTTTGCCATTTTGCCCATAGATCCGGCTAGAAACTTCTTGATGACGGATACCACGTTTCGGGATGGGCAGCAGGCCAGACCGCCTTTTACGCCGGAGCAGATCGCCACACTGTTCGATTTCCTGCACAGGCTTTCCGGGCCTCGAGGAATCATTCGCCAATCAGAGTTCTTCCTTTACACGAAAAAAGACAGGGAAGCGGTGGACCGGTGCAGGGAGAAAGGTTATCAATATCCCGCAATAACAGGCTGGATCAGGGCCCAGAAAAAAGATTTGGCCAATGTGCGCGCCATGGGCATACCCGAGACAGGCATTCTCACATCGGTATCGGATTATCATATATTCCTCAAAATGGGACTGGACCGCCGCAAGGCCATGCACAAGTATCTGGACATGGTCCACGCGACGCTGGAAAAAGGCATTATCCCGAGATGCCACTTCGAGGACATCACGAGAGCCGACATATACGGCTTTTGCGTGCCGCTTGCTCAGAAGCTCATGGAGATTCGCGAGGAATCCGGGGTGGACATCAAGATACGACTTTGCGACACCATGGGATTCGGCGTCACATACCCGGGCGCTGCTCTTCCGAGAAGCGTTCCCAAGCTGATAAGGGCGTTCATCGACGATGCCAACGTGCCGGAAGACCTAATGGAGTGGCACGGGCACAATGATTTTCACAAAGGGCTCACCAACGCGGTCAATGCGTGGCTTTACGGATGCACCTCGGTGAACGGCACCCTGCTCGGCATCGGCGAGAGGACCGGGAACACGCCGCTGGAAGCGCTGGTAATCGAATACATGTCTCTGCGCGGCCAATCCGACGGCATGGACACCCTTGCGATTACGCAGGTTGCGGAGTACTTCGAGCGGGAATTGGGACACCACATCCCGGAGAACTATCCGCTGGTGGGGAAGGCCTTCAATGCGACCAGCGCGGGTGTCCACGCGGACGGTGTGCTCAAGAACGAAGAAATCTACAATGTTTTTGATACAACAAAGATCCTGGGCCGCGCTCCTGTGGTCAATATTACCGACAAGTCAGGACTGGCCGGCATCGCGCACTGGATAAACGCGAAGCTCGACATAGTAAAAGACGATAGAGTTGACAAAAGCCATCCTGCGATCTCGAGAATCTACGACATCATCACGGAGCAATACGACAAGGGCAGAGTTACATCCATGTCGGACAAAGAGATGACCGCTCTTGTCAAGCGTTACATGCCCGAACTCTTCATCTCCGACTGGGATCGGATGAAGCTTATTGCCAGGGAAATGGCGTTCAAGATTGTGGAACGTTTCACCGAAACACGGGAGATGAAATCCAACGCGCCCGCGACCATGGAAAAGGTTATGACGGATTTTCTAAGGAAATACCCTTTTATCCAGTATTGCTACGTAGCGGACATGGACGGCAAGAAGGTCACGGCAAATATTACCGACATAACGGACAAGGCCAAGTACGCTGAAATAATCAAGGAAAAGGAAGACTTCTCGGATCGACCGTGGTTCATCAAACCGGTCAAAGACGGCAAGATCCACGTTGTAGGACCTTTCACATCCCGCATTACCGGCGCTCTCTGCATCACGGTGTCGGCCCCGCTCCGCGACAAAAAAGACAAGATGATCGGAGTCTTCGGCGCTGACATCCGGCTGGAAGAACTCTTGAAGGTCGAAACAGAGCTGATGGAAGAACACGGCGTCGAGTTCACCGAGACCGACATCCGAGAACTTACGAAAAAATATCGGAACGAGTAATACCCGATTTCGTTAGGCCGCTGAACGTAAAGATGAAGAAGCACCGACCTGCGGGTGCAGGTCCGTGGCACCCAGCAACACTGAAAGGCCGGTCGATTGCAGGCACTAGCAGACTTTCTCGGCTGTGAGGGATGCAACCCGTTTATGCATCGGAGGCCCGCCGGTTCCGACTTCACGCATTGTCCCTTCTTTGACCGCGCACTGGTATAATACTTGTGTGCGTGCCTTCAAATAAGACAGGTTGCGACTAGGCGCGCAGGTCTTAAGAAACCGCTGAAGCGCTACTGAAATTACGGCATATGGCACTCCGGAAAGGAGGTCCGCCATGAAGGATTTATCGGAAAAAGCTCCGTTTGGATTCGCGTTCAGTCTGAGCCCCCTGATCGATTACTGGAACAACACATTGGCCCCCACCGGCCCTTATTGGGCCAGGGAGGCGGCAGCTATCCGGGACGCGCTGGCCGCTGCACCGGAACTCGTCGGGCCCATTGAGGATCTGTCCTTATTGGAATCGCACGGGGACCTTGTGGCGAAGCTCATGAGTGTAGTGTTTCCCGCGGCTTTTTGGGAGACCGAGGTGTCGGGTGCGCTGGTTCCTTTCACCATGCAGCCCGCATATGTATCTCCGAGGTTTCGGAAATTGTTCGTCGATGAGACCGGTGGTCTCCGAGGCCAATTTCATGTCGGGACGACCGACTTCTACTGGGCTCGACTCATCAGGACTTTCTCGTGCATCCTGCAGCAGTGTCATGGCATGGGAAATGATCTGGAATTGCCGCTCATACGACGAGTAACGGACCCTGAAACCGGACTGGACAAGTACTTCCGTTTCTGGCCGGATATTCGGTTTATAAATGTGCGGCCGATCGAGCCGGTCAGGCCCCTCACTGATGAGGATCGTCTCACCATCATGGAGCATATTACGGAACCGGAAGTAGTGGCCGAAATTCTTCACCCCGAGAATTTCGAACTTCACGGGTTCAGTGTGGTTCACGCGGTGGATGTGACGCAGTCCGAACTGCTCTCATCTCTCCAGTGGGAACTCGTGGGAGGGGGCTCCATGTTTGGGGCCGAGCGGTTCCTCAAACTGCAACATATTCTGGAGATTATTTTTCGGCGCTCCGACCTCTGCATTGGCCTGGCAGCCATCCAGGGCGACGAACTCCTAATGCTCAATACGGGTTGCGGCGGAGAGTGCCGCTGTATCTTTTGCGATTCCATGCATGTTCCGATCGGTCAATTCCAGGGCTCATTGTTCCAGAAGGCTGTAGAGGGTTCGCGCATGTTGCGCGTCAGCGATCTCTCGAAGGTTCCGGACCGAAGCGCGGTGGATGAGCAGCTCCTCCGGGACGGGATACGGTCCCTGCTGGTCGCACCTCTCATTTACCAAGGAAACCTCATTGGCGTGCTGAGCGTGGGTTCGCCGCGTCCCTCTGACCTGGGGGCAACCCAGCAAATCCTCGCCGGTCAGATCCTGCCTTCCTTTGCACTGGCGTTGCAAAGAGGGCTAAACGAGCTGAACAGCCAGGTGGAGAGCATTATCAAGCAAAAGTGCACAGCGGTGCACCCCTCAGTCGAGTGGCGTTTTCGCAAGGCCGCACTCAGCCACCTGGACAGGACTTCCAAGGGGGATTCCTCTGAAATGGAGCCCATTGTTTTCAGAGACGTGTACCCTCTGTACGCCGCATCAGATATCAGGGGTTCGTCAGAGGCCAGGAATCGAGCCATCCAAGCTGATTTGCTGGAGCACCTTGATCTGGCCTTCAACGTGCTTCGCGAAGCAGAAACAGTGCGATCCCTCCCGATCTTCAGCGAGTTGACCCATAGGATTGACTCCTATCGAGAGCTGATGGAGGGAGGGCTGGCCAGAGGTGACGAAACTTTATTACTGAATTTCATTCAAAATGAATTCGAGGCGGTCTTTCCGCTGCTCCAGGGGTTCGGACAGCCGGTGGCTGAGGCGATGAAGCGTTACAGCGACGCGATGGATTCGGCTATGGGCACAGTGTATCGGGAACGTCGAGACTTTGAGCAGAGCATGGCTGCGTTCAACCGCAAGATTTCCCTGTATCTCGAACGGGAAGAGGCAGAAGCGCAGGCCATGTTTCCGCACTATTTCAATAAGCATCAGACCGACGGGGTTGAATATCTTGTCTATGTGGGCCCTTCAATGGTGGAGAACCTTGAGTTCAGCAAATTGCACGTGAGAAACCTCAGGCTGTGGCAACTCATGGTGGCCTGTGGAATAGCATGGCATTGCAGCGGCCTTAAGGAGAACCTGAAAGTGCCTCTGGAAGCCACTCACCTCATACTGGTGAACGACTCGCCGCTTTCAATCAGGTTTCGATTTGACGAGAAGCGATTCGACGTTGACGGAGCCTACGACATTGCTCATGAAATTATCCGTTCGCGTGTCGACAAGTCCATGGTAAAGGGCACGAACGAGCGGCTCACCCAGCCGGATCGAATTGCCATGGTTTACTCCAGACCCGATGAGGCCGAAGAGATGCACCAGCACATCAAGTTCATGCAACGTCAAGGTCTTTTGAACGACGACCTCGAATGGCTCGAATTGGACGACTTGCCGGGAGTTCAGGGCCTGAAGGCCCTCCGGATAGGTGTCAACCTTGAGTCCCAGGCACTCGCCGAGCGCGCCGGCAGGGTGATGGGCTAGTGTTGCTCCGCCCACCGGTTCACTGAAGTTCTATACCACTTGCCAAAATTCTTGACCGTTTGTACAATCCGAACTCCTAAAAAACCAGTAGGGACCGGCGTCCCTGCCGGTCCGAACTAGTTGTTTTATATTGGCAAAATGTGCCGGCACGGAGGCCGGCACCTACCAATTTCCGCGAGGCGCATTTCGTAATCTGACACTATTTTTGGCACTTGCCATAAGCGTCAGGATGGTAGTCTCCTGCCCGCCGTGCAAGCTGCCTCTCAGGGTCAGAAAAGGGGGTTGCGCATGCCACCCTCCGGGTATATAGAGGAAGCATTCGTATTCAATGAACTTGTGCGCCAGAAGCATTGCTCCGATGAAATGTACCGCTCGGTGTAGCCGGCGCCTGGCGTTTTTTAGAATTCAAGGCGTAGAAGGTGAGCTATGGCAGTTAACGAAAAGTTGTTGGAAATACTCGTCTGCCCGAAATGTAAGGGTGATCTGGTCCTCACCGAGAACAGCGACGGGTTGATATGCCACGCATGTCGTCTGAAGTACGAGATCAAGGATGACATACCCATCATGTTGATCGACGAGGCCGTTCCCTTGGAAGCGGACAAGGCAGGCCCCGAGAACAAATAACACCGCAGGGGACGACCTCAGCGACGAATTCGCGCTCCCGATGGTAAACCGGTTACCGGTCCGGCCCGCCATTGACCTGGTTTCCAGGTACGTGCTTGCGGAACTGAAAGCGGATTGAATATTTTGCCTTATCAGGGTATTGTTCGCCGTGTGATAGATGCCCTTAAGACAGGAAATTCAAACGAAAAAGCAAGCGTTACCACGGCAATAAGAAACGGTCTCCTTGGTACCAATCCCCTCGCCTGCAGCATGACAGCTAGCTCCAAACATTTCTCAACCCCGTCTCGAATCGTTGTAAGAGGAACGAACTGGGTCGGTGACACGATCATGAGCCTTCCTGCGGCCAAGGCGCTCAGGAGGCTTTTCCCGTCTTCCCGCATGACCTGGTGGGTGACCTCCAGCTTGGTCCCCTTGGTCAAAGCCACGGGTGTTCCTGACGAAGTAATCAGTTTTGACGCGAATTCCCAAGGCCCTTTGAGGAGGCCGTTCCTCATGCGCGGCAAGCTTACTGCCGGGGGATTCGACATGGCCGTTCTCTTTCAAAACGCATTTGAGAGCGCCTTCACAGCTTGGCTCGCCGGAATTCCGGTCAGAGTCGGGTACCCAACCGACTTGCGCGGCCCACTGCTGAATGTGAAGGTCCCGTTGACCGAGGCGATCAGAAGCAAGCACCAGGTTTACTATTACCTCGGGGTAACCGAGTTTCTGGAAAATCGCCTGGGCGGCGACTCGATTTCACAAGAAGGGCTTCCCGACTGTTCGATAGAGTTGGGGAACGACGCGATAGTTCAGGCGAGGGATTTGCTTTCCGCTCTTGGTCTGGACTTGCACAGGCCTTTTTTCTGTCTCTGTCCGGGGTCAGTGAATTCCGAAGCCAAGCGATGGCCTGGAGAATATTTTGCCCGTCTGGCGGACCTTCTGGCTGATCGCTTGAAAGCTCAGGTGGTTTTCCTCGGGTCACCTGAGGAACGAGGGCTGGTCGAAGAGATCATTTCTCTCATGCAACTCCCGGGGGCGGTGAATCTGGCCGGAAAAGCGGACATGGTAAGCTCCATGGCCGTGATGAACCAATGCGCGGCAATAATATCCAACGACACCGGCAGCGCGCATCTGGCGGTGGCTGCGTCCGCCAAGGTCTTGACCATCTTCGGTCCGACTTCACCAGGAGCGACAGCGCCTTTCGGCCCCAATGCGCATATTGTCAAAGGCAGTGCCGACTGTGCGCCGTGCCGCCACTTCCGATGCCCGAAATCAGACCATCCCTGCATGAGAAGCATAGAGCCCGAAGTCGTGTGCAGTAAAGTCGAAGAGATTTCTCAAACATGAACCCATTCGTGAGCGTCATAATTCCGACTTTTAATCGGCTGAACCTACTAAAAGAGACCCTGGACTCAGTCAGGCGGCAGACATTCCGCGATTTCGAGATCATTGTGGTAAACGACGGTTCCGCTGACGGCACAGGAGAATGGCTTAGTTCGCAGCACGATCTGCGGGTTGTGGAACAGGCAAACAGCGGTATCGCGACTTCCAGAAACAACGGTGCGGCTGTGGCCAAAGCCAGGTGGCTCGCGTTCCTGGATCACGACGATCTGTGGGCACCCGACAAATTGCGTATTCAGGCGGAATTTCTTAAGCAAACTCCGGACGTTGGGCTGGTTGCCGCCAAACATGTTAGACTCGGCAAAAGGCATCGAAGCCCGCGGCGTCCAACCTGGATAAAGGGCGACCTTTTTGTCAAAGAGTTCTCCGAAAGCTTTATTCACACGTCCTCGGTCATGATACGCAAGGACGTTTTCGAGAAAATCCACGGTTTTCCGCCTCAATACCGCTTTGCAGACGAATTTGACGTATGGCTCAAGATAGCCGCAGCGTATCCCATTGCGTACGTGGACATTCCACTGGTATTCATCAGGTTTTACGAATCCAACACGAGCCACGATCGCATCGGAGTTCGGACCGACACGTATGACATCTTGACCAAGAACTACGATCCGGAGCGGATTCCGCTTCGTCTATTTCTAAAGACTATGTCGGATCACGACATTTCTTTCGGCCGCGCCTACTTGAGGGCCGGGGATCTTTGTGAGGCGCTGAAATGGTTCCGCCGATCGATCGAAAGGGCGCCGTGGCGTCTAAGGTGCTGGCGGTACTTTCTACGCTACAGGATATCTTGCGCGTTGAGCGGCGGCGTTCCACGGGACAGCAGTGATTGAGCCGCTCCGCAGAGAGGGAAAACCAGTGAGGGAAGCCCCCTTGAACCGCACAGTAGAGATCCATCCTCAATCGCCTGGGAAACTCCATCTGGATGCGGGGGACATCCCGAATTTTGCGCTGGCTTGCCTTGACGAGCACCAGCGGCTACTTTCGGAGTCCACGAATGCCGTGCGGAAAAATGCAACTGAAAGCGCTGTAACAATGGTGGGCCTTTCCGGTTTCCCGGAGGTTTGCGTAAAGCAATTCAAGTGGCGTGGGTGGACTCACGCTCTGAAAGGGGTTTTCCGCCCCACGCAGGGGGCCAGAACGTTCAGGAACGGCTGGCGCCTGCAAGGGGACGGCTTCCCTGTGGCGGCCCCATTGGCCTGGATTCGGAAAAAAAGGCTCGGACTTGTGTGCAGCGAATGGATCGTGATGGAAGTGATCCGGGGCGCCCTGGAACTGGACCGATTTGTGCTGAAAAGAATCGCTTCAAAATGGACTCCCGAAGAAAGACGCGGGATAGTAAGGATGTTCGGCAGGCTCATAGGATCAATGCACTCGAAGGGAATTTTTCATTCCGACCTGAAGACCTGCAACGTGCTCGTCTCGGAGGATGGGCCAAAAGAGGAGAATCCGGCCAATTGTGAGGCCCGCCCCTCCCAGGCTGGTTTCAGGCCTGTCCGGTTCTCACTACTGGACTATGATGAGGTGCGGTTCTCCGCGTCCGTACCCAGAAGAAAGACAATCAAGAACCTGGTCCAGATCTTTCTGTCCACTCCTGTTGCGATAGGGGCCGCTGATCGCCTGCGATTCCTTAGCGAATACGCTCTCCACGTGGGCCTGACGCGGCGCGAGAGACGCGAGGTGGCGCTGGATGTCTTAAAGGCCTCGGAAGGTAAAGAAATATTGTATGTCGGCTTTGAAGGTGACATTCGAGAGCAATGGGAATGATACGATGGCCCTTCAGGCTGCATGGCCTCAGAATGGGGTGCCACTGCTGGCTTGTCCAGCAGTGGCACCCAAACCATAATCCTTATTTGTTATAGTAGTCCTCGAAAGGATTAATTTGGGGTGTCCCGCCCACGCGAGACGATCTTATTCGGGAAGAGCTTTTGGGAAAACTGTAGTAGCCCCTTTTGTCAAGCGATGCCTTCTGTATTGGGTGCCACGGACCTGGGCCTTACCAGGTCCGTGCTTCCTGCCAGTTCTATTGCCACAATAACTGGGGAGATTCCCAGCCTTACCGTAACATCGGCTCGCTTTTCAATTTGGTGTTCAATGCGGGGGACAACCTTACTGTTTTCCAAAAACGTCGGCACGGACCCGGCGGAGCCCAGGTCCGTGGCACCCGGGAATCAATCCGTGGTAGCTTTCGAGAACTGCCATACATTCCAAATGAAAAAAGCCATAACCTCTGAGAGCTGCTGTGAGCAACTCGGTGCCGAGTCGCACAAATTGTCCCTTCTTTGAAGGCGCAGCGTCATTGCATTAGGTGACTGATCTAGCCAGGCTCACTGCGTACCGAGTCACCTTCCCCGCTTCCGAGAGACACGCGCTAACCTGATCGACAAGTTCCTTCAAAATGTGAGGCCGGTCCGTCGCTGCCTTGGGGAATGCCTCGTCGATTCGGGCATCCGCATCGAGGTCCAGGGCATAATTGATGTCCTCCACCCTTGGGTCGTTTATGAGGCGGACCGTCAAGTAATCGATTTTTCCGGAAAGGCGGGCGGGTATTCTTGAGGATTCCTTCATCACCCGATCCAATGGGGTTTCAGCCAAATCCCTTCCCTTGATCAAGGCTTCCAAGAAAGGATGGCCGGCTCTGCTTCTCATCGCGTCGTTAAGAATCAAATGAACGGTCGCCTCGAAGAGCATATGGCGATTCTTTAAATAATTTCTCTTCAGGCCTGATGATTTCCGGAAATGTGGCGTGAAAAGGAGCTTCCTCAGCATTTTCATTTTCGAGGGCGGGAATGCCCGGGCGTGATAGGGCTGCGTCAAGTCTTGCAGATAGTGCGCTGCCCACGCAAGGAAACGCCAACCCCAGTAGTCAATCCTTTTCCTGAACGCCAGTTTCGCCAGCGACAAAAAGACCAGAATCCTTTCAGCCATGAAGCTCTTGGAAAGCCTTGGCAGGATCGTCCTGAGCAGGGGGTTCTCATGGAGAAACGCCATGTGGAACGGGGCCTGGGAACTCAGCCCCGTCGTGGACCCGAAAGGAGGAGGCCCGTAACCGTATTTCTCTATGAGAAACAGGTCTTGGTCCATCCCCCAGTCCGGTTCGTCCGAAAACGTGGAGAAAACTTCTTCTGCGGGCACAAACTCACCGAGCGAGGTTGAGGCATAAGAACTTCCCGGAGGACCTTCACGCGACTGGTCATGCTGAACATGAGATGAAACCTCTTCGGGCAGGAGGGCCCTCACGTAATGCAGGTCCACATCGGGATGGAGCCGCAGGGCCGCCAGGAAATCGGCTTCGGTCTTAACTTCGCCAAGAAGCTCGACGCGCTGAGGTGCGATCCCGCTCTTTTTTGCAATCGAATTCCAGTACCAGGCCAGAAGCTCAGGCAGTTCCTCTTGAGCGGACGAAAGAAAATCTTCCAACCTGACCACTGCAACCCTGTGGTTCAGCCGCGACACGTCGGAGCGGCTCAAAGCCACGCGGGTTAGGATGCAATGAGTGTTCCAGGAAAAGTCTGTCTGGCCATGTGTAAACGTCATAGACTAACTCGCTGTCACCGCTGCAAAACGCCTTGCCCAAACGCTGCCTCGTCCAAATAGGCTGTGAGCGCCGCGGTCGATTCCATTCCAATCCCCAGCGCGTGTTTCCATACGTGTGGGGACTCCATGCACAGATAGACTACCGCGTCCGAATGATGGTTCCTTATCCGATCGACTAATCGCCGGTAGATGTCGATGCGCCGATCTGCATGCAGCCGGCTTTTGCCATCCAAACCGCGCAAAAAACCGTCATGAAAATAAGGGATGGGGCCGAATCGGCCGCGTGCGATTTCCTTCAGCTCCGGCACGAACCGAAGAACACCCATTGATATCCAGGCTATGCCGGAAGCCGCGACGGAATGAAATATCCTAGCGACGGTTTCAAAATATCCTTCTTCCCAGCCTGGTACCGGGATAATAGGATCGAAATGAAACCCTATCCTGTAGCCATTTTCTTGAGCGCGAGCCGCGGCTTCCAACCTTCTGTCGAGTGACACGGCCCGTATCTCCTCATTTTTGGAGATTCTTTGCGAGTTAACGGAAAAGCTTAGAATCACTCTGTCGTTCCCATGCAATTCTAAGAGCGGCTCAATGTGATCCGTTTTGGTCTTGATCTCGAGGGTGGCATCGGCCTGGCCGGCAAAAAAAGGAATCAGACGTTCAGCCAAGCCGGTCAATGGGTCGAGGGCCAAAGAGTCCGTGAACTCGCCGGTGCATATGCGATGAGGCCTTCCGGGGTTTTCCTCGATGTGCTGCCGGAGCCCGAGCATCAAATCGTCCGTGTTTACGAATACCTCGATAGTAGGCCGATTGAAATAGACTTGCAGCGCGCAGTACCGGCAATCCATAGGGCATCCCTGGCCTATGTGAAGGATCTCCAGGCCACAGCAAACGTATGCAGGTGTGCCGGGGCACGGCTTTACGAACGCCCCTTTGTGCCTCATAAGCCTTAGGATTCGCTTTCCGGCCGTCACCGGGTCAGGCTGCAAGTTAAGAGCGCGGCTCTCCAGGGTAAATTCGTCTCCAACGAGGACCCCGGCGCGGGGAAGCTTCTTCACGATTTGCTCTGTCAGGGGCTCGTCGGCAGCGTCTTCGTCTATCCATATTTGTTCGATAGGGAATTTCATTAGCAGGTTCGGGTCAGCCTTACTAAGAATCAACGCGTTTGATTTTTGTCACTATGCTTTCCGTTTCTAATCTGCTGCCGGAGCGGATTTCGATCGTGCATTCCTCGGTCTCAAAACCAAGAGCCGGCCGGATTTGAATTTTGTCATTGTCTATCAAACCGCGGCGCCATAAGTCGAATTCACCCTCTCTGGCAACCATTTCCGGGAATTTCCAGGAGCGTAGCAGTTCCCTGAAACGAGCGGCCTTGTCGGGAACCGGGCCCTCGGAATCGTGCAGTATTGACTGACACTGCCGGTCGCGAATCAGTTCCGAGATCGCTTTGCCGTTCAGCACTGACAAATCATGAAGATAGTCCACAATCTCAGCGGCCTTGTTCGCGTTGACGCGCAGTTCGTTTACAAGTTCCATGACAACCTGACGATCCTCTGGGGTCAACGCTGTCAGAATCGCAGCGGTCTTTTCATGGATTCTCCCTGATGAAAGGGCCTTGAGCACGGTGAATTCCAGTCCCCCTACGGCTTGGAGACGCGCCAATCGGGGGCCCCTGGGCGGAATTCCCAAGACCGGCAGGAAATCCCGGGCAACGACCTGGCGCGGGAACAGCTCCAGAAGTCGTCTCACCACATAAGCGGTACATGCCAAGTCGGAAGACCGGTGCCCAAGGTTGTCCCAGAAGGCAAGCCGGAATCCGTCCGCTTCCGGCATCTCAGGTGGGAGCGTGCGGACTTCTATTTGCCCTACATCGGCCTGTCGGGCAGCTTGCAGCCTGCGGCGGCCTAGAACAGCGATCAGCCCTCGATGGAGCGTCTTTTGCACCAAAGGTGGGTTTATGACGCCCACCTTCCGTATGGATTCAACGAGAGGCGCCAAATCTTCGAAGCACGGCACGAGGTAAGTGCTGTCTTCCAAATCCGGTTCATGCGGGCTCAGTTTGAGCGTGCTGGTACGATCGAGCCAATGCACGATATTCCTCGGCCTCCAACTTTTTTCCTTTTCTTTCGCAGCCTGATGCAACTATCTCACATTTACGAATCAGCTCAAGGGCCGCAGATCTCCTGTAGTCCTCGCATAGTTCGGGCATGGCCAGGATCTTCTGTATGGCCCGAATCCGGAAACGGTCGATAGCTGGAACAGTTTGCGACAATTGATCCCTGCAACCCCCATGCTTGATCACCAGAGGCTCGGGCACAAAATGCACTTCATGAAATGCCGTGATCCTTAGCCAGAGGTCATAATCCTCTGCAGCGGTCAATTCCTCGTCGAAGTGTCCCACCTTATTCAGCAAGGTCCGCGAGATCATGACTGAAGAGGGGCTCATGAGGCATCTTTCCAACGCCCGTTCGAAAAAATGTCCGCCCTGCTTGAAATGGTACTTTTTCTGAGGCACTTGATTGCCGTCCCTGAGCCAGATCTCGTCGGTATGGCACACAAACCAAGGGCCGGCCGAATCAAATTGAGCTGTCTGGCGTGCCAACTTGTCGGGCAACCATTCATCGTCCGAATCGAGAAACGCGAGCAATTCCCCTTGCGCGTGCCTTATCCCCAGATTCCTAGCAGAGGAAACTCCGTGATTTTCCTGATAAACGGCCTTCAGCTTCCCGTCGAATTGAGACAGCAACTCGGATGTGGAATCCTGCGAACCATCATCAACGACGATGAGTTCAAAATCTTTGAAAGTCTGGGACAGGACAGAACAGATGGCTCGTTCCAAAACGGAACGCCTGTTATATGTCGGGATTATGACACTGACCAGCGGCACGACCATATTCTGTTCGCAGAACAACGCCTAAAAAATTTGGGGCCTGGACACATACTAATTCATTGGCGCAGTTCGGGCAACGCCAACTGCGGCAACAGGCGGCTGATGAAGGGAAATTAGAGTCACCCGGTTTTTGACGCGGAGTTAAGTCGTTTGCCGGTGCTTCTCACTTCGCGTCTTCTACTTTTGCCACCGGCGGCTTCGTTATAATGAGTTTGGATGTTGCGACATACTTCGTCCTTGATTGTCTGCCACGAACAGAATGCTGCCGTTCTGATTCGCCCGGTGACAACATCTTCGTACGCAAAGACCGCAGGGCAGTCTTTCAGCCGAGCATCTTCCAATCCCCCCTTGTCCTCGTAAGGGATTGTCATCAAGGTCAGCACGCTCCCGAAGGTGGTTCTTTGGCTCAATATCTTGTCGATTTTTTGCCCGCGTATGAGATCCAGCAGGGCCAGAGAAGCGTTAGCCAACGTCGAGTCGCCGAAAAGCCTTTTGAAGTTCACGGCCCGCCGCAGGATTTTCAAGGTTTTCAGCAAGGTCCGAGCATCAAAGATGAACCTTCGGAACCCACGAGAGGGTAGGGCAGCTTGCTTGGCGCGGAGCGAAGCGTCGAGCTTCCTCAAACGAACCAGCAACTCTGACAAAGGCATGGTCAGATAGCTCGAAATGGGAGTGTAGCTCTTGCCGTTCGAGACAAGCAGTGTGGCGCTTTCGCAGTTCGGATGGGAGCCGCCAAGGGTCTGTCTGCCAAAGAAACGCGAAAGGACATCGAACTTCATCAAACCGGTGGAGACGAACTCGATTTCGGGACTAATTTTCTCGAAGACCTTCTCCACGCACTCGGTAGTGGTGGCTTCCAGTTGCACCTTGTTTCCGTCCCAGCAAGGGGTGAGGGGAACAAAAGCCCACACCGAGACGTACTTCCGGTACCCGTGGATAAAGTCAAGGAGTTCCACCATATTGTCGTCATTTACCCCCAGGGCCACCGTCGAGATGACGGCAAGCTTGTTCACGCCGCATTCAATCACATTTTCGAAAGCCTTCTTCTTGGCGGCCAGAGAGTTGTCGCCCCTGAGAGCGCGGTAGATCTCGGGACGAGTGCCGTCGAACCCGAAATTGACCTGTATTCCCATGGAGCACAGTTCGCGGCAGAAATTGATGTCGGTGAGCTTTAGGCCGTTGGTGAAAAGCTGAACCTGAAATCCGTACGATCTGGCCAGCGCAACAATCTCCAAGAAGTCCTCATGCACGGTCGGCTCGCCGCCAAAGAAACAGATGTTAGGTTTGGGATCGTTTTGAAGGAAGTGTTTGAAGATTTTGTCAAAATATTCTACGGGCGGATGGTACGTAAAGCCCATTGCATCGACGTATGCCAGACATATGGGGCAGCGTTGATTGCACAGGTTGGTCACGTCTATGGCGACGGTGCTTGGCTTCGTATGCGCCTGATGATCGCATGAGCTGCAATCCAGGGAGCACCCTGTCGCGGCGGGTTCGCTGTACTCTGCGATTTCCCTCTTCCATCGCCACTTGCGAGCGTCCTTGGTCACAAGGGAAGCGGTGCGGCCGCAGTCGCGGCAAAATTTCACGAGGAAAACCCGATTGTCGCGGATTTCGTAGCGCGCGTCGGTGGGATTGCCGCATTTTTCACATAAACCCAGTTTCATTCCTGTCTCCCAGCATCGTTCCGGAAGCCGGCAGGCCATTTGGCTCGAAGGTTGTTCGGCATCCGGATGGAATATTAGGCGAAAATGATTTTATTTACGGCTGGGAGCCATATCACACATTTTTCGCTTGTCAAGGTAAAAAAGGATTTGTTATTTTGAAAAATTTGGTGCAAGCCAATGACACAAGGATGATTTCCTCGGGACCTAATTCCCCTTATGCGAAATTTTAGCCTCTTCCGCTCGAAGAGACTCGTCCCGAGTAGCCGAGCGGAAACGAAAGAAGCAGCCGTCATGCCGAAGCGCTCCATACTTCTTCTCGCGGGGGAAGCCTCCGGTGATTATCATGCCGCGGCCCTGGTCAGAGACCTCAAAGCAGCGGATCCTGAGATTAGGGTCTCGGGAATCGGCGGGGACAAACTCGCCGCGGCCGGGATGGAGCTGATTCACCACTATCGTGACATCAACACAATCGGTCTGAGCGAGGGACTCAGCAAGGTTCGAAACATCTTCAAGGCTTATGGGACCATGAAGAGGGAGTTGAGAAGCGGCGTGCACGACCTCTTTATTCCGGTCGATTTCCCTGATGTTAATCTGCGTCTGTGCAAGGTGGCTAAAGACGCGGCTGTCCCCGTCTGCTATTACATAAGCCCCCAAGTCTGGGCGTGGCGCAAAGGGAGAATCAGGAAGATTGCAGCTCGCGTGGACAGGATGATGACGATTTTCCCGTTTGAGGAGAAGCTGTTCAGGGATGCTGGAGTGAAAGCGGACTTTGTCGGGCATACTATGGCCAAAGATGTCCCTCACGCAGTAGATAAGGTGCCGTTACGCATCGAGTTGGGGATGGATCGGCAAAAGTGGGCGGTGGCCCTCCTGCCGGGCAGCAGGCCGGATGAGGTTCGGCGCATGCTGCCGGTCATGTGTGAGGCGGCCCGCCTGCACATGGAGAAATTCGCTGACACGCAGTTTGTCCTACCCTTGGCGGGCGCGCATCTGAACGGCATTGTGAATGAAATCCTGGACCGGCATGGGACGCCGGTGACGGTTCATTCCACTGATGCTGCCAAGCTAATGGCCGCATGTGACGCAGGCCTGGTCACCTCCGGGACGGCGACCCTTCAGGCCGCGCTCGCGGGAATGCCACACGCTGTGGTTTACAAGCTGGACCGATTCACGTGGTTGCTCGCCATCAAGATTCTCAAGCCTCTGGTCATGGACAAGGACGTTCACGTGGCCATAGCAAATGTTTTGGCCATTGGCATGGAAAAAGAAGGCCGAGGTCCCATCGAACAGATAAAGCGTGCCGGGTACTCGATCCTCTGCCAGGAATGCGGCCGCCCCCTTTTTGTGCCCGAACTCCTCCAGGATCAGGCCACCGCGGAGAACCTTGCAGAATGGCTCATGCGTTTCAGAACTGATGAAACCCTTCGCATTGCTACGATAAGCGGATTTGAACAGATCCGGAACGAACTTGGCCCACCCGAGGAAGATCGAACTCCTGTCGCCATTGTTCTCGATTGCTTGGAGAACAGACGCTTGCAAGAAACCTGTTGACAGACCGCCGGCGCTTCCCTAGCATTTGAACATGGTCCCGAAATCCGCTGCGAGGACGGTCCCGGCAACGTGAGGGGGCACTTGCAGCATGGCACTGGTTCATCCGAGTCGTGGGACTCCAAACATGCCCGAGTCGGCTCCGAGGTGAAGATGATCAACGAAAGCGTGCTCAAAGGAAAGAGAATCCTCGCTGTAGATGACGAACCCGACGTGCTGGAAGTCATCAAGGAACAGCTCTCCGGAATAGAGGTAATGACTGCCGACACCTTTGACCGAGCCCAGCGCCTCATAGATTCGCAAAGATTTGACTTGGTCATCCTGGACATCATGGGAGTGAACGGATTCGATCTCCTCAAATCTTGCCGCGACCGAAAAATGCCTGCTGCAATGCTCACGGCCAGGGCAGTCAATGTTGAGAGTGTCAATCGTTCTTTGAAGCTGGGTGCGGTGTCTTTCCTTCCCAAGGAGGAGTTGCCGACCTTGCGGGAGCTTGTTGCGGAAATCTTAGAGGACCTGGAACGGGGAGAGAGCCACTGGAAGAGGCTCTTCGACCGACTGGGACCTATGTTCAAAGAGAAATTCGGCATAATCTGGGAAGACCTCGAAAAACCCGGCCCACCTATCTATTATGGCTAGCCCCTTCATAGGCGCTAACTTCATTTCCGCATCCCGTTCGTCCCGAAGGAACGATCTATGGGTAAGGTTCTGTCAATGGACGTTCAGCCGTCCCTACGGGACTGAAAAATCTTTTCATTTCCCCATTAACCAGCATTAAATAGCCGGCCTACTATTCCCGCGTTCCGCGGGATTCCTCCGGAATACTGGCCGAGATGACTCATATACCCATTGCCAAAAATAATGTCCGTTCCACCATAGGATAGGCTGGAGGGCTGACAGCCACGAGAGGCACTCCGTCACCCCGGCGAAGGCCGGGGTCCAGGAGTCCTCGAGCAGAACGTGTGACTGAAGAGCCTGGATTCCGGCCTTTACCTGAAAATACCCCTGCTCGGGTACACCGAGGGGTTGCGGGGTTGGGGGTTCGGGGGATTGCATGACGCGGCGGGTCACGCGGATTTTTTTGGGCGTTGGGGTTATGCATAAGAGCAAAGACTCCTGGGGCTTGAGTTGTTGGGTGTCAGCGGTAGGTGAAAGTTTTACCTGCGTGGTCCCTTGGTGGGCCTACAGTCCGTTGTGCTCGCTGACGATTGGCCATGTTCGCCCCGCGCTCGTGGCTTCATTAAGCCGTCGGCCTTAGGTTGAGAGTGGCCTGGTCTGGTACCAGGCAGAGGTTTATTCGGCCAATGGTGTCAAACAACTGCTGGGACCAATTGGTACCCGATTATTTGCGCTTCACGGCACAGATATGCGTATCTCCGGTTAACATGGAGGAGGGAGAGGTAATCTCTTCCCAGGTCTTTGAACACTGCTCCGTGTTTCATGATGTGAAAGAGGGCCTTTGCAATGCGGTGGGCAATCGCAACAATGGCCTTCTTGGCGGACCCGAGGCGTGCCTTGAGACGGAAGTACTTGTCCCCGTAATAGGAATGCTTGCATTTGATGGCAGCCCATGCCACTTCGATAAGTACTGTCTTGATCATCTTT